>NZ_JBHIME010000040.1:0-1099 GCF_042193875.1 Bartonella sp. OC68QHHN
ACAATACCTGCTGGTAGTAGCAGGTGGAAAGAATGGTGGAGAGTGGTCATGAATCCCATAAGCTCCCATACCTGTCTTGGACATGCGAGCTCAGCATGTCGATATGTTTATGGCTCATCTCATCTAGAACAAAAACCTTGAATTAGATCATGGAGGAAAAAATGAAACAAACCTTAAAATTATTAAGTGCGATAACTCTGTTGAGTATAGCTGGGTGCCAGTTTAATAAAACTCCCACATCTTCTATAGGGGCATGGGAAAAACCAGGAGCAGATTTTACGGAGATAGGAAAAGCCTTGTTAGAATGTGGCATGCCAACCCCTTATGATAAGGATCCAGAAAATCAAAATCGCAGTTTCAATCAAATGGCAACCATTGATGCTTGCATGCTTCAAGCAGGGTTCAACTATAAATATGATGTGGGGGGGGGGTGGTGTGGAAACCATAAAGCGGAAAACTTGCCCATATGTCGTCCTGGCGCTGTCATACCACAGCGCAGTGTCAAGAAGCGCTTAAACAGCCCGTTTTGTAAAAAATATAAAAATAGCCGCAAATGCCAACCTTAAGTGTTGCTATTTGTAATGACCAACAATCTGCCATCCTTGCCTTCGCTTGGAATGGCGGGATTGTTTTTTCCAGCAAGCAAAACTCTGTTTCTGCTGGGTTTGGTGCTGGACAAACGGGTGGTGGGGGCTCCATGAGCGCCTCTTTCCAAAAGAATAAATCTTCTAGCGATTATCATAGTGTCGTGGAACAATCAGGCATTAAAGCCGGTGATGGTGGTTTTGATATCAACGTCAAAGATAAAACAACGCTAACCGGAGGCATCATTGCCAGCACTGCGCCGGCAGAAAAAAACAGCCTGACCACAAGAAGCATCAGCACCAGTGACATCACCAACAGTGCGCATGCGCAAGCTAGCAGTCAAGGGTTTAGCCTTTCTGGGAACGATACGATAAAGAACATTGCTAAAAATGTCTTAGATCATTCAAAAGCTAAAGATTCAGAGGAAGGATACACCAAATCCGCTATCAGTGATGGGAGTATTATCCTTACTGATACAACTGGACAAAGGGCGATGGGGCAAGATGCTGGACAA
>NZ_JBHIME010000074.1:0-43080 GCF_042193875.1 Bartonella sp. OC68QHHN
ATGTGCGTGCTGCTCTCTCTGACTGGTTGCGCGACAAATAAATATGCTTCTTCTTGTGTTGGCTGGTTGCCTATTTATTTAGAGAGGCAAGATGTCAACGTCATCAGTTCTAATTTAGCAAGAGAGATCTTAAAGCATAACAAGCAGGGCGAACGTGTGTGTGGGTGGAAACATGGTTAGAAAAAAAACACAAGACGATATAGAGCTTACAGAAGCAGAAAAAGAAATACTTCAAGAAATCATCATGACCTACAAAAGTGTAAAAGTGATGTCACGTTATACGAAATGGATTGTACTCATTATACTCTTATTAGCGCTTGATTTTTCACGTATTATGGATGCGTTTGTAAGTATTTTTACACAAAAACCAAATATCCGACTCTAAACATACTCTGAGACGCGCGAAATTCTTTAGAAAATGGATTATCAATTTTGCTCGTCTCATGGAGGCTATCAATAATAGCTTTACACATTTAAAACTGTTATTTTCACAGAATTGGACATATCAAATTTCTCTTCAAAATAGCTAAAAACACTGCAGAGGTAATTGTAAAAATTCTATCCTGTTATAAATGCAGCCCACTGTTCCAAGAGAGCATGTCGTTGTTCTAAAAAATCCGTTCGCATGTAGGCTTTCGTCACTGAACTCCCAACTGAATGGGCAAGAACAGTTTCGGCAATCTCAAACGGTGTTGACGTTGTCTCTGCTATCCAATCCCGTAAGCTTGAACGAAAACCATGGGGACGATAAGTCAAACCGCAAAGTGTCATATATTTTGCCATGGTGACATCAGAAATGGGGTTGCCTCTAAGACCAGAAAAGAGAAAACCATTCTTTTCAAAGGGGAGAGTTTTTTCAATAACTCTCAAAGCTTCATCACTTAGTGGCACACGAAAGTCTGAAACTTTTCCTACAATACCTTTCATGTTTTCTTTTGGTATCGTCCATATATTTTTGTCAATTTGTTCAAGGCGCAAATAGCGCAATGGATATGACCGTGCGCCTGTCAAAATCAATAACTTCAGTGCTAAATTTGAAAGGATCTTATCATCCAAGCTTTGATAAAAAACCGGCACTTCTTGCCATGGCATAGCAGGAATATTTGTTGATGTCGCACGTGGTTTTCCTAAAAGCGCGCGTGCCTTCATACAAGCCTGTAGATCAACATCTAAACCAAGAGCCGCTGCATATTTCAAGCAAATATTGATACGGTTCAGTGCTTTTCGCGCTGTATCTGCTTTTTCATGCCAAAGAGGTGCAAGAACATTGCGAATGATATTGGCTGTTAATTTTTCTATAGGTAAATTACCTATGTGTGGAATAACGTGTAACTCTAGTGGAGAAAACCAGCGTCCGTTTTTACCTTCATTTTTCAACTCTGCTTTTTTGCTTTCAAAAGCCGCTTTTGCAATTTCTTGAAAAATATTGCTTTGCTGTTTTAAAATAGTCTGTTCTCGAAAGACAATAGGATCATTGCCTTCTTTAAGAATATCACTATAATATCTTGCAAGCTCACGCGCTTCTTTTAAAGAGAGTTTTGTAACAGGACCAAGTCCCATTTCACGGCGCTTATTGTGGTGCGTATAGCGAAAAAACCAAGAGCGTGTATTGTCTTTTCGAACATTTAACCATAGCCCTGCCCCGTCACAATATTTTCCTTGTGGAGAGGACTTTACAAGTAATGCTGATAACCGATGAATCGCCCTCACTTAACGTCCCCTCTCGTCCACCTTTTCAAGCATTGCTCGTCCACCTTTTTTGGTCCACCTTTTAGACCACCTTTAATTTCTGATTTGAGATTTTTTCTTTAATTCTTACTTTTTTTATTGAATCATAAAAAGCTATAGACATCAATACGTCCTTACACATCTTTATATACTTTGAATCTTGTTGCTAAAGCCCGATTCGCTCTCTGGGGGCACCATATGCTTTTTTTATTACGTGTAGCTTATTCATTTTCCGAGTGTTTTTAAATTCAAGAGCAGGTAGAGGTGGACGTGAATTTACAAAACATGTTATTTTTATCAAACCTCTTTTTTAATGCTTTAAATCCAGCTAATTCCTACCAAGGAAAATATTAAAGTTTAAGTTTCTGATGAGTATATTAACCACTTCATAACATTGGCAAAATTATCCGGCGAGCTATTCTTAAAAGAATCAGAAAGTTTTTTGTAAAATTCTTTCCACAAACATTTTCTTCAATAAAGCCACCTAAGTCGTCAGCCTTAACTTTAGCAAAGATATAACTAAAGTCTTTAAAGCTTTAATGCGATAAAGAGTGTGATTATAAAATACATGTGTTTTATTTTTTAAAGCAAATTCTTTTCTTTAAAAAAATTATAGCCTTTTATCTAACAGCGTTTTTTGCTGTAAAATTCAAATTATCTATCAGCTCAATTAAAAGAACTTTTATTGTTTAGCTTTTCTGCTTTTTTCAAAGAGATGTGGGCTTTCAAGAATAAGCTTTTCTCGTGCTTTTTGTAACTGTTTAATGACTTCATCAATCTTTGATGGAGAACAAAAAGATTCTTGGCTATTCAACAAATGCAGCCTCTCCTTTCCCTCATATAAACATTGCATCTGAGATTGAAGTATTCTAACTTCTTGAAAAAAAAGACGTCCTGTTTCCTTAAAACCATTATTAAGTGCAAAAAGTTGATCGGAAATGGATAGCAGCATTTGTTTTAAAAAACGCTCATTTTCTTGGCGTTTACGATATTCTAAAATAAGAGCATGGCTTATCTCATCTAACTGTTTTTTTGTAGAATCAATTTGACGCAATAAATTTGGTTTTTCCCCCATAACACCTTTTCTCACCTTCACAAGCATAGCATGAATGTCTAACAACTGAATTGCGGAATGAGATAAATAGTCAACAACTGTAGGCGTATTAACATAGCGTTTCCGTGCAATCATCACAAACTCACCTAATGACTGTTTTTTACATTCATCCCGCTATTTATTTTTCATTTTACAAAGTCATTCTAAAGAAAGTGCTAAAAAATATTACCTCCAATGCATTATTCGATGGAACCCCTTCTCTTTTTTCACTATCAACGTGGAACCCGTGTAGAAAGAAAACGTACAGGTGTATAAAGGATAAGATGTGTTGTTTTTTCCAACACACTACTACCATCAGCAAGAAGGGCTTGACTAGGTGATAATTCTGTACCTTGCATAATTGTGGAAGCCAAAGAACCTTCTCGAGAAAGAGCCATCAACGTTGGCGAAGATGCAAACACATTGTGTGCTCCCCCATCCACATAAGAGAAATCAAGAACAGCTATTCCATTTTTACGCAACACTTCAATATCCGAGCCATCGCCCACACGATGATGTCCACCCGTAAGACGTCCTGAAACCGCGAGAGCTTTATCCGCTCTGGATACTAAAATAGCTGTTGGCTTTGGGAGTTTTTTTATATCATTAAGTTGGCGCTCAAATACATCAACATCAATGTCTGGTGCAGCCATTAATAAACTTGTAATACGACGAATAGGCTTATATTTTTTCTGTAAGGCTAAAGTTCTAAATGCTTCCATTATAACAAAATTGCCCATAGAATGTGCAATAACCGAAATCTGATCAGCATTGGTTTCACTAATAAGTGTTAAAAGCTCTATCAATCCGTCACGGGCAAAATTAGCACTGTCACGATCATAAATATAAAGAGGAACAGATCCGGCGGAAGGCCATGAATAATGCACAGCAACAACATTTAAAGAATAATCGTGTGTAAACTGTGCTGTACGAAATATACCATCTGCAAAATTATTATTATACCCATGGATAAAAAGAAAAATTTCTCTTTTTCCTTTTGGCTTTTTTTCTAAAGCAGCATTTAATTGCTGTTTAAACTGTTCTTTATTATCGTATTTTTGCAATGCTACTGCTGCAAAATACTTATCATGCGTAGGTTTATACGCATTTATTTCAACAACTCCCTTTATATGTTGCTGAGGAATTCCTACGTCAACACGATTATAATGTACTTTATTTGATCGCTCTGCACCATAAGGTTGAGCGTAATTATTTTGCATCATACGACTTGTTGCAACATACACTGGAACGATAGCTTTTGGAAAAACCCGTTTTCCTTCAACTTCCCTTTCTACTGCAGTCATAGAAGGAGTTGCATGCACTCCATGCCAAAGCACAGCACGTGAATCACTACATGCTGACAATAAAGAAATACAAATAAGAAGTGTTAAATATCTTAGAATTATTATACTTCTCACTGCAACTTCACCCCACCCTATAAAAATATAACACTTCAAATTCACAGATAAAGTAATAAAAAATGAAACATTATCAGCAACACATCAACAAATAACATACAAAAAAGATTTTTCTATAATGCGCACACCCCTCTCTCTACATAACTTCATCTCATTACAGAGAGACTTACTGCTAATTGGTGCGGTCGAGAAGACTCGAACTTCCACGGGTTGCCCCACAGCGACCTCAACGCTGCGCGTCTACCAATTCCGCCACGACCGCACGTGGGAAAACATTTTGGTTTTTAGCCTTTAACAAATCATAAAGAAAGGTACAAGCCAATTTTCTCTTTCTCATAATTTATTTTTATCCGGATGCTTTATAACTTAATAGAGATTACTAAAAATATGGGCTTTACTATGATCTTTGAATCATCATCATAAAATGTGCTTGTGCAGCTTGATCTTTTTCATAATAACCATGAAAGTTTTTTGTAATTGTTGTAGAGCCCTGTTTTTGGATTCCTCTCATAGCCATACACATATGCTCAGCCTCAATCAATACTGCTACACCATGAGGATTCAGATACGTTTTTAACGCGTGAGCCACTTGCGCTGTCATAGCTTCTTGTGTTTGTAAACGACGAGAAAAAATATCTACAACACGTACAATTTTTGAAAGACCAACAATTTTTTCATTAGGAAGATATGCTATATGTGCTTTCCCAATAATTGGGATCATATGATGCTCACAGTGTGAATAGAAAGGTATATTTTTTACGATTACGGCTTCATTGTATCCTGAAACCTCTTCAAAAACTGTGCCTAAGGTTTCTTTAACCGATTGACTATAACCATTAAAAAGCTCGCGATATGCCTTGGCTATACGTCTTGGAGTATCTAAAAGCCCTTCTCTATTTGGATTTTCCCCTATCCATAAGAGTAATGTACGAATCGCTTCTTCCACCTTTTCAATACTCGGACGCTTTTCTTCAGATAAAAAAGAATCCTTTGCGTTTTCTCTAACAACATTACGCATTCAAAAACTCCAAGCTTACTCTATACAAAGCATTTGCTCCATACCTATTTCATTTTGTATAATCTCTATATACGCGAATTAAAAGTTTAAACAATCACGACTCTCAAAATTTCAGGCAATAGCGCATGATTGATAATATTTATAATGATAAAATACTTAAATATGCTGCACATATAGGCAAAATTGGGCGTCTTAATAATCCTGATGCAACATCAAGAAAACATGCACATCTTTGTGGTTCGACAATCACTGTAGATTTAAAAGTGGAAAATGGTATTATTACGGATTTTGCCCATGAAATACACGCATGTGTGCTAGGGCAAGCTGCGGCTTCACTTTTAGCATCTCATATCCTCGGACAAACAACACAAGATCTTAAAATATTGTATGAAGTTATCTATCAAATGCTAACGCAAAATGGTCCTTCTCCTCAAGCTCCATTTGAGGATTTTTCTTGCTTACAGTCCATTAAAGACTATAAAGTGCGCCATGCAGCAACACTACTACCCTTTGATGCAACAATAGACTGCATTCAAAAAATTGAAGAAAAATAAATGTTTAAATTACAATCTCGACAAAAAAAATTGACTCGAAATTACACAGGAACTTGGCAAAAAACACCCGGACGATTATTGGGTATTTTCTTAATACGTTTCTATCAAATAACACTTTCGAGTCTTATAGGCAATCAATGTCGCCATGTCCCGACTTGTTCAGAATATACATATGAAGCGATTGCACGCCATGGGCTTTGGGCTGGTGCATGGATGGGACTCTTTCGTATCATGCGTTGTGGTCCATTTGGAACAAATGGCTTTGACCCAGTACCTATTTCTCTTGGAGATTCCTGCTGTTTTTATAAACCTTGGCGTTACTGGAAAATTTCTGACAAACACAACAAATAATCCTTTTCTTTTTTCGTATCTATTGATAGAAAAATCAGTCTATAAGCTTTTTACTCAATTTTCACGAAACCATCCGCAATCGTTAGCGGAATTGGATTAAAAGGGTGTTTTTATGTCTTGCTCTATTTCTGTTTTTTTTCCTGATGGTTCAAAACGTAATTACCCCGCCGAAATAACAGGCTTGGAATTAGCAGAATCCATTTCTAAATCACTCGCAAAAAAAGCAGTCGCTTATAGTCTTGATGGTATCACGCGAGACTTATCGGATCCATTGGGACAATCTGGTCAAGTAGAGATTATTACCCGAGAAGATTCACGCGCTCTTGAGATCATAAGACATGATTGCGCCCATGTCCTTGCTGAAGCAGTGCAAGAACTCTTTCCTGAAACGCAAGTAACAATAGGTCCTGTCATTGAGAATGGATTTTATTATGATTTTGCACGCCAACAACCTTTTACATTAGATGATCTCACCGTCATTGAAAAGAAAATGCGTGAAATTATCCAACGCAATAAACCTTTTAGAAAAGAAATTTGGTCTCGTGAAAAAGCGAGAAAAGTTTTTTCTGAGAAAAAGGAATTTTACAAAGTTGAACTTATTGATAGCATTCCTGAAAATCAAGATTTAAAAATTTATTATCAAGGAAAATGGTTTGATCTTTGCCGCGGACCGCACATGCAATCTACGGGGCAAATTGGGAATGCTTTCAAATTAATGAAAGTCGCAGGAGCTTATTGGCGTGGCGATGCTAATAATCCAATGCTCACGAGAATTTATGGAACAGCATTTGCAAATGAAAATGACTTAAAAGCCTACCTCCATATGCTAGAAGAAGCTGAAAAACGTGATCATCGCCGTTTGGGACGTGAAATGGACTTATTTCATTTTCAAGAAGAAGGGCCAGGAATGATTTTTTGGCACAAAAAAGGTTGGAAAATGTTCCAAAATTTGATCAACTATATGCGTAGACGCCTTGATGATCATCAATATGCTGAAGTTAATGCACCACAAGTTCTCGATAGGTCACTCTGGGAAATATCTGGCCATTGGGGCTGGTATAAGGAGAATATGTTCAAAGTAATTCCAGCAACAGAAGATTCAAATCATGGGAATGTTTATGCCCTCAAACCAATGAATTGCCCTGGTCATGTGCAAATTTTTAAACATGGTTTAAAATCTTATCGTGATTTGCCTATTAGACTTGCTGAATTTGGACTTGTCCATCGTTATGAGCCTTCAGGCTCTTTACATGGTCTTATGCGTGTGCGTGGTTTTACGCAAGATGATGCGCATATTTTTTGTACTGATGAACAATTAGCCGATGAATGTCTTAGTATTAATGATCTTATTTTATCAACTTATGCTGATTTTGGTTTTAAAGAAATTAGTCTTAAGCTTTCAACACGTCCAGAAAAACGAGTTGGATCTGATACATTATGGGATCATGCAGAAAGTATCATGGAATCTGTCCTTAAAACGATTGAAACAAAATTTGCAGGACAAATCAAAACAAGCATCCTTCCAGGGGAAGGAGCATTTTATGGTCCAAAATTTGAATATACATTAAAGGATGCTATCGGTCGTGAATGGCAATGTGGAACAACACAAATAGACTTTAATCTCCCTGAACGTTTTGGTGCATTCTATATTGATAAAGATTCAGAAAAACGTCAACCTGTTATGATCCACCGTGCTATTTTTGGATCAATGGAGCGTTTTCTTGGTATATTAATCGAAAATTTTGCTGGACATATGCCACTTTGGCTTGCTCCTGAACAAGTTGTTGTTGCAACAATTGCGTCCGAAGCAAATGAATATGCTCAAAAAATAACGGCAAAACTTAAAGCTATTGGACTTTCTGCAAAAATAGATCTACGCAATGAAAAAATTAACTATAAAATACGAGAACATTCTTTACAAAAAGTCCCCGTAATTTTGGTATGTGGCAAACGTGAAGCTGAAACAAACAGCGTAAATATGCGCCGCTTAGGAAGTACAAATAAAACTCTTTTATCTGTAGAAGATGTGATTAAACAACTCTCAAATGAAGCAACACCTCCGGATTTGCAACGTGTAGTAAATGCATAACATCACAGAAGATGGTAATACGTCAATTTTTTACTATAAATCTTCAATTTTTGTACAAAATGAAACGATTTGATATTGTAGTGTGTTTTTGTTTCATGCACAATTACCTATCACCAGAAAGAATGACGTGATCACTCTCTACAAGGTGGATTAGTGAAAAAGTTAAATGTAAGCTATGAGCTGTTTAAATGCAAATATCATAGGATTCTCTCATTTTAAATATGTTTATGTTGAATCTATCACAACCATTTGCTTGCACTAGACAAGCGGAATAAGTGTGTGGATAAAAATTATGGAGAAAGGACTTAAAAAATGCCCACAATGAACCGACTCAAGTGCTAAGGATTTTTGCAACCATTGAGGGCAAACTAAACTATAATAATGATGCTGATTTGCTCCTTCATAAGTGTAAAAATACTGATACTCAACGGGTTTACCTTTATGTCATTCACGAGGCATCATGGTAAAATAAGCTTAAGGAGCCTTAAGAAACATCTCTTTAAAACAAGCACATGAATTGGTAAATCAATGGCATTCTACATCCAGCAATCTACACTGATGAGATATTACCTTAACTTTTATAAAACCAAATCAAAGAAAAATGGCAAAACTCAGCGTTTATTCTTTCTCTTCTTCATATTTTACCAAATTCAAAACTCTTATAAAAGACTCGTTAAATATACACATACGATACATTACTACTCGTTAAACGTATAAAACTCTAGGCACACCCATAAAACGTCTAAATATCTACGAAACATATTGCCACACTAGACGCTAGATATTGATTTGTAAAACAATTTCAAAACCCATGTTTTGCTAAAAAAGAAACACATATAAAATTAAAAATATTATTGTTATCGCGCTCTATCAAGAACACGCTTACATTCAATGAGTTCAAACAGGATTTCTTGCAACAATGCTTTATCAGTTTTATCTTTGTAAAGATTCACAGAACCGACAGATATTTCTTCCTCATTTCTCATGAAACTCAAAAGTCCAAAAGAAAATTTCTTAGACTTATTGCTAGTATTTTCAGAAGTTTGTCCTGCATGTTTCTTCTCTATGACCACATTCATAGCATCAAGATCACCATTACCCAATGCAGTCACAAAAGCAACACCATTTTCTTTCAAAAAACGTTGCACACCTTTTATCGTATAACCCTGATCATATAATAACTGCTTAATACCATTGAGCAAATCAACATCGACCGGACGATAATAGCGCCTTCCCCCTCCACGTTTCATTGGTTTAATCTGCCTAAAACGTGTTTCCCAGAATCTTAAAACATGCTGCGGAAGCTCCAACAACTCGGCTACTTCGCTAATTGTGCGAAAAGCATCAGAGCTTTTATCCATTTTGCAACACCTTATTTAAAACAAAATAAATTACTTTACAATGACTCATTATGTCTCAATTTCTCAACAAGATTAGTCAAAAATAAGACCATCATTGGCGACTTACTCAACAGTCTTTTTCTAAAAAACAAAGACCTTTATTTTATCATTTTTTTTACAAATACCAAATATACCATGGCATTTATTTATGAGATATCATTTTTTCTGTCTTGCACGATGCGAATCTAAAATTCTCTGTTTCAGGACATTGGCAGCCTTAAACGTCACAACACGCCGCGGCGGAATAGGTGCTTCAACACCTGTTTTTGGATTGCGTCCAACACGTTCATTTTTACTGCGAACCTGAAAAGTTGCAAAAGAAGATAATTTAACCGCTTCACCTCTTACAAGTGAGTTGCAAATCTCATCCAAAACCAATTCGACTAAAGCTGCTGATTCAGTATGTGACAAGCCCACTCTTTTACAAACTACGCTCGCTAAATCTGCACGCGTTACTGTCTTACTTGTCATTATAACCACCTATTAAAATATTAAAAATTACAAAATGACTTATACGTTTTCTTGAAATATGGTCAAGTAGCCATAATTTACCAACGAATAAGAGTTGCTCCCCATGTAAATCCACCTCCCATGGCTTCTAACATGATAAGATCTCCTTCTTTTATTTTTCCATCACAAACAGCTGTTGTTAAAGCCAACGGAACTGATGCCGCAGACGTATTACCATGTTGATCAACGGTAATCACAACTTTATCTAGTGAAATTCCCAGCTTTTTAGCAGATGCTTCAATAATGCGCTTATTAGCCTGATGAGGTACAAACCAATCTAGTTGTGAAGAATCCATACCTATAGCGGCAAAACAATCATCAACCACATCCGTTATCATACCAACAGCATATTTAAAAACTTCTCGTCCTTCCATACGCAAATAGCCTGTCGTTTGTGTTGTTGAAGGTCCACCATCAACATATAGCTTATCTATATAAGCACCATTAGAGCGCAGTTTTGCAGACAATATACCACGCTCAAAAGCAAGCTCCCCCTCAATTTCTTGTGCTTCCAAAATAGCAGCACCCGCACCATCACCAAACAAAACACATGTCGTACGATCTTCCCAATCTAAAATTCGAGAAAATGTATCGGATCCAATAACTAAAATTCTTTTAGCCGCTCCACACCGTAAATAAGAATCTCCTGTTGTTAAAGCAAAAATAAAACCAGAGCAAACAGCTTGAATATCAAAAGCAAATCCATGGCTCATTCCCAAAGCACGCTGAATTTCAACAGCAGAAGCAGGAAAAGTACGATTCGGGGTGGACGTTGCTAAAATAATACAATCAATGTCTTTTATTGTTAAACCAGCATTTGTAAGTGCTGCTTGCGCAGCCTCAACTCCTAAAGAAACAGTTGTTTCATTTTCACTGGCAATATAACGTTGGCGTATTCCTGTACGCTGAACAATCCATGAATCTGACGTTTCAACAAACTTTGCAATCTCATCATTTGATAAACTTCTTTTCGGCAAAGCACTTCCTACACCACGTATAATTGACCGAATCATTCAGCTCTTACCTTTTCTTCAAATTTTTCATTTCTATTATAAGAGCTTATCATAAGGACTCTCCATTTACCGTCGCTTCATCTTCTTGGTCAAAAAGTGTTTCTTTATTCTCATGAAACCATCGCAAATCAGCAGTTATTTTTTTCAAAAGTCCATTATTAACCATCTCATAACCAACGCGAATAGCAGAAGCAAAACCGTTAGCATTAGCACTCCCATGGCTTTTGATCACAACACCATTCAAACCCAAAAGCACTCCTCCATTCACCCTCTCTGGATCCATTTTGTGTTTCAGCTTACGAAAAGCACCCCGCGATAAAAAATAACCAAGAGATGTTAAAAAAGAACTGCGCAGTGCAGAGTTTAAAATCTCTCCTATCTGTCGCGCAGTTCCTTCTGCGGTTTTTAAAGCAATATTACCAGAAAACCCCTCTGTTACAACAACATCGACTGTTCCTTTTCCAATGTCATTGCCCTCAACAAATCCTTTATATTCCAATCCTTCTAATTGCACTTCACGCAATATCATTCCTGCTTTTTTTATTTCATAAAGTCCTTTAACCTCTTCCACTCCCACATTTAAAAGCCCAACACTTGGTCTTTCAGTGTGATATAAAGCGCGAAACATCCCCGCTCCCATAACCGCTAAATCAACCAACTGACTAGCAGAGGCACCAATTGTTGCTCCAATATCTAAAACGATACTCTCACTGCGAAGTGTTGGCCAGATACCTGCAATACCAGGACGTTCAGCCTCTGCTAGCATTTTCAAACAAAAATAAGACATAGCCATGAGTGCGCCCGTATTACCAGCAGAAATGCAAGCATCAGCTTCACCATTTTTTACCGCTTCAATGGCGTACCACATTGATGATTTACCACGTCCATTACGAAGTGCTTGGCTTGGCTTTTCATCCATGCGTGTATAACTTTCTGTAGGACAAAAGCGCGATACAGAATCCAAACAAGGATATTTTTTTAAAACCGGACGAACAGCCTCCTCTATTCCATAAAACAGAAAATAAATATTTGATAAATATTTTTGTACAATTGCTGCTCCTGCAATAGCTGCTTCTGGACCGTAATCACCGCCCATGACATCCACAGAAATTCTAATCACGCTTGCATATCCCACATCTTTTCATTTACATCTTTAAACACATATTATGATTTTCGGCTCTTGAACACTCACAAAGCACATCTTGCGAAAATCGCTCCGCAGAAAATACCGTTTAGCATACAATAGATATTTTTTTTATGTTTTTACAATCACTTCCAATTTTTCAAAACAGAAAATGGCGAGAATTTTTGCTCTGCTTCTTCTAAACTTTCAACCATATTCATCTTTATCCCCTCTTTACGTGGATAATGATTAATAGACAACTCAAAAAACTCTTCCATGATTGCACCAATATCAATTTTATCATCATAAAACACTTCAGGAGTATCAAGCCCCTCCATATCTAAAAACAATTCTCCTGTATCCTCTGATATTTTGGGCTTCATCAAATTAGAATCTTCAGGAACAAAAACAACCTCAATATTTTCACAAAGGATATTTTCTAATGGTTCTAATGTAACAACACATAACTGTAGTATACGCGCTTGCAACAGACCTTTTATACGCACTCCGCGTTTTTTCCACGGGAAAATATGGAAATTTCCCTCACAAGATTTTACTTCAATTAAATCATGGTTCTGAGCTAAATATGTACATTCTTTTTTGTTTGCACAAAGATGAACCCTTATACCTTTAGCAGGTAGAGAACGTACGGATATTGGATAAGCCAAAGCAAATGTCATTTGAGAAACATTTTGAACATTCATTGACAACTCCCAAACATAAAAACGCATAAAGCACTGTGTTTTTATTTATCTCAAGTATTCATGCATTTTTTTCTTTTCTAAAGAAATTCTATATGGCATAATTTGTTTTATAACAGGGAAACTCAGTGTAAGCTACGGTAGATTAAGCTAACATTAGAAAAAACTTGAGGTTGCCTTCTTGTCCTACATCTCAGTATAAAGGAGATATCATTGTTTCAAATGCCTCACATAATAGCCTTAATCAAACGTAAATTATTGATTGGTCTATCAGCAGCAAGCATAGGAATGCTCACTGGATGTAGTCTTCTTGATTCTTCAGGTTCGAGCCAAATTTATAGAGAGGGCTATGTTCTTGATAAAAATGCTCTAAGCTCTATTTCTATTGGCTCAAGTCAAGAGCAAGTTCTTTTAACTTTAGGGACCCCTTCATTAAAAACAAAATATGATAATGAAGTTTTTTATTACATCTCACAGACACGCTATCGTGGGATGCAGTTTATGAAAACAAAGATTATTGATCGCAAAGTTTTAGCTATTTACTTCAATAAAAATAATCAGGTTGCAAAAGTTGCTAATTACGGATTACAAGACGGTCAGGTATTTGATTTTATTACACAAACAACGCCAACTGTAACAAAAGAACATCCTTTCTTAATTCAAATTATAAAAGGCCCTGCGACTTTGCCACCCCATAATTAAATCATATAGTCTGCATACCGTCTCAATATTATTAGGTCTGATATTATCAGACCTAATAATAGGGGGGTGTAATTCTTAGAGGCGGACTTTTTTTGCCATACTGTCGAGAACTGCATTAACAAGTTTTGGCTCATCGCCTTCAAAAAACGCCTTTGCTATGTCAACATATTCATTCATGACAACCGCAACAGGAACATCTTTACGGTTAATCAACTCCCATAAACCTGCTCGTAAAATTGCTCGCAATATAGAATCAAGACGTGAAAGAGACCACTCTGCAGAAAGCTGTTGATGAAGCAGAGGATCAAGCTGCTTTTGATCTTTTACAACACCCGTTATAATAGCCAAAAACCATTGAAAATCAGCTTCAAGATACTGGTCTCCATCAATATCTTTTCCCAAACGATAAGCCTCATACTCAGCTGCCGTTTCCATCACCCCCGAACCAACGATATCCATTTGATAAAGCGCTTGAACTGCAGCGAGTCTTGCTGCTCCACGTTTATTGGCTGAACGCGGAAAATGTCTGCTGTTTATATCAGCCATATTTAACGACTATCTCCAAATCTCTTTTTTAGAGCGATCATACATAAAGCAGCTTCAGCCGCAAAACTACCTTTATTTTTGTCATCTAGTTTTGCACGCACCCATGCTTGTTCTTCGTTTTCAACAGTCAAAATACCATTTCCAATAGCCAAGTGCTGATGAACCGTTAAATCCATCAATGCACGACAAGAATCATTAGCAACAATTTCAAAGTGATAGGTTTCACCCCGAATAACACAACCAAGAGCAACATAACCATCATAAGATATCTTATTTTGTTCAGCAAAAGCTATTGCACTTGGTATTTCTAATGCTCCAGGAACCGTTACAACATCATAACTTGCTTCAGCTTTTTGCAAAGTATCCACTGCACCTCTCAAAAGCGCATCAGAAATCTCCTCATAAAAACGTGCTTCAACAATCAATACGTGAGGCTTTTTACGTATCTCTTTCATCATAATGGAATTCCACAAAAAACGAATCAAAAAAATCAAGGTTATAAAGCATAAAATTCTGAAAACGATCAATAGAGTTTTGACTTATTCATCTTCTTTTTTTAAAGTAAGGAGTTTTGCAGCATAACGAGCAAGTTGATCAATTTCCAAATTAACCCGATCTCCAATTTTAGCTTGTCTCCACGTTGTTATTTCAAGTGTATGGCGAATAATAAGAACATCAAAAACACAATCCTCAACACCATTAACAGTCAAAGATGTCCCATTAAGTGCAATAGATCCCTTATTGACAATGAAAGGCATAAATTGTCTTGAAACTTTTAAATAAAAACGAATTGCATCCCCTTCATTTTTTTGATCAATGATTTCAGCCAATCCATCAATATGACCAGAAACCAAATGTCCTCCCATTTCATCACCCAATCGAAGCGAACGTTCCAAATTAACAAAAGTTCCTTTTATCCATTGTGCAAGATTCGTTAAACGTAATGTTTCTTCCCACGCCTCGACAACAAACCAATTGGAATCTTCTTGTTTTAATCCTCGCTCTACAATCGTCAGACAAATTCCTGAACAAGCAATTGATGCGCCAATTGCTAAGCGTTCTATAGCATAGCGTGTAGAAATCTTTAAACGCATCCCCTGCTTTAAAGGTTGAACATCTTCAACACAACCAATATCCGTTATAATTCCTGTGAACATAATGTCTTACGTCTCCATTTATAAAAACGGTCATTTCCAAACATTCTTGTCTCAATCTCATGAAACTGCGAGAGATAATTTCCAAAATGAGGGGCTTCAATACGATTTTTTCCTAAAACAATGGGGGTATAAAAACATATCAAATGATCAACACAACCAGCATTCAAAAACTTTTCCCCTGTCTTTACACCCCCTTCCAATAAAACACTATTAATCCCATGTTTATAAAGCATCTGTAAAAGAGCAAAGGGTTCTACATAACCATTGTTCATCTCTACCGAATAAACAGACACACCATATTGCTCCAATGCATTTTTTTTGCTTTTCTTTGAAAGATCCACACCACAAATAACCCATGTAGGAATTTTCATGGCTGTTTGGACAACTTTTGCATCAAGGGGGATAGATAAATCTGCATCCAAAATAATACGAATTGGTGAGCGCATCTCCATCCCTGGCAAGCGGCAATTGAGTTGTGGATCATCTGCTAATATAGTACCAATACCAACAAGGATAGCATTATTTTGAGCACGTAGAATATGCGTATGGGCATGAGAAATTTTTCCACTAATTTTTACGCTGCCCTTCTCTCTTTTTCCAACACCATTATCGGCGGAAATTGCCATTTTAAAAGTGACCGCACAGCGTTGTATCTTCCTTATGCACCAATGCGTCCATAAGGATTCAAATGCCTCTTCAGCTAAAATGCCCTCAACCACTTCAATACCCGCCGCTCGCAAAAGAGCAATACCATAACCATCAACACGCTTGTCACAATCAGTCAGTGCAACAACAACTCGAGAAATACCTGAATCAATAAGTGCATTCACACACGGAGAAGTTTTTCCATAATGCGCACAAGGTTCTAAAGTAACATAAGCAGTCGCTCCTTGAGCCAAAGAACCAGCCATGTGTAAAGCTTGCACTTCCGCATGAGGACTCCCATGAATAGCTGTTACGCCATAGCCAACAATAAATGCCCCCGCACTATTATCGTTTCGCACAATTAACGTACCAACGGAAGGATTCTCACCTGTAAGACCGACATGACGTTCCGCTAAACGAATAGCAGCAGCCATAAACCGTTCATCTTGCACTTTTTTATTCATCAAAACGAGATTCTGTATCCGCGATACTCTTTGACAATTCATCTATAACATCGTGAAAATCGCTTGCATTACGAAAATCTCGATACACAGAAGCAAAACGAATATAAGCAATATCATCAATTCTTTTCAATGCTTCCATCACAAGATGTCCAATTTTTTCTGAAGCAATCTCTGGTTCTCCCAAACTTTCAAGCTGGCGCACAATACCAGAAATTGCTCGTTCAATATGATCAGGATCAATATTGCGCTTACGTACAGCCACATCAACTGATCGCATTAACTTATCACGATCGAATGGTTCACATCGTCCACTTTTTTTAGCAACTAAGAGCTCACGCAACTGAACACGTTCAAAAGTTGTAAAACGACCACCACAAACGGAACACACACGGCGGCGGCGAATCACTGCCCCCTCTTCTGCTGGACGTGAGTCTTTAACCTGTGTATCCTCATATTGGCAGTAAGGACAGCGCATCTTTTGTGTCCTTAACGAATGCTAAGATAAGAGTAAAGAGGAAATCGATTCGTTATATCTTTTACCTTTTTCTCAACAGCCATTTCAACGGCATAATTATCTTCATCACTTTTTGCGCTCCGAAGACCATCAAGAACTTCTGAAATCAAATGACCAACTTGAATAAACTCTTTTTCTAAAAAACCACGCGTTGTGGCAGCAGGTGATCCCAAGCGAATTCCCGATGTTATAGATGGCGTTTCAGAATCAAAAGGAATACCATTTTTATTGCAGGTAATATGAGCGCGTCCCAAAGCCAATTCAGCACGTTTACCTGTGAGATTTTTGGAACGTAAATCAACCAACAACAAATGATTATCTGTACCACCAGAAACAATATTAAAACCATTACTCTGTAATATTTTTGCTAAAGTTTTCGCATTAGCGACAACATTGGCACTGTAACTCTTAAAAGAAGGACGCAAAGCCTCCTCAAACGCAACAGCCTTTGCGGCAATCACATGCATTAAAGGACCACCTTGAAGACCAGGAAAAATTGCAGAATTAATTTTTCTGGATAAAGCCTCATCATTTGTCAATATTAAACCACCACGAGGACCTCGAAGCGACTTATGTGTTGTTGTTGTTACAATATGCGCATGCGGAACAGGTGAAGGATGCATGCCACCAGCAACAAGACCAGCAATATGAGACATATCCACGAGTAGATGAGCACCAATCTCATCTGCAATTTCACGAAATCGTTTCCAATCCCATAGCCGTGGATAAGATGAGCCACCCGCTATAATAAGTTTGGGCTTACGTTCTTTTGCAAGCTGCTCCACCTCATCCATATCAATAATCTGATCTTCTTGACGCACACCATAGGAAACAACATCAAACCATTTTCCTGACATATTAACAGATGAACCATGCGTAAGGTGACCACCAGCATTTAAATCTAATCCCATAAATGTGTCACCAGGCTGAAGCAAAGCTAAAAAGACAGCTTGATTCATTTGGCTACCAGAATTAGGCTGTACATTTGCAAAAGCAGCACCAAAAAGCTGTTTTGCCCTTTCAATGGCTAAATCTTCAACGACATCAACAAATTGACACCCGCCATAGTAGCGCTTTCTTGGATAACCTTCTGCATACTTATTAGTTAAAACAGAACCCTGCGCTTCAAGAACCGCTCTTGAAACAATATTCTCTGAAGCAATCAGCTCAATTTCATGTTGTTGACGCTCAAACTCCCCTCTAATTGCATCAAAGATTGCACCATCAACAGTTTGTAAATTATCATTAAAAAAGCGCTTTTGTGCGTCATTTTCTTGCTGAGTCATAAAACACGTTCCTAACATAAAAAAATAAAGTCACTGAACGATAACACAGCAAACCATGCAAACCAAACATTTTAAACCACTTACACTCAAAAATAATGATGCAAATATTTATCTTATTCTTTGTTATAAAACAGCTAAAAACTTCCCTCTCAAGAATAGTAAAAATGAGATTACATTTCTTCTTTTACACTCTTATTTGTTTACACCTTTTACAAAAAATATCTATAATTTAAAGAAATTCAATAATTTAATGATTAAAAATAATTTATAATGTGAAAAGCTGAATATAATAGGCAAAGTTAATACAAGGCAAATAAGAATGCTAACCAAAGTTTTTATTGATGGTGAACATGGCACAACCGGACTACAAATACAAAAACGCTTAGAGAGACGTACAGATTTAAAACTACTCTCTCTTGCTCATAAAGATCGCCATAATGTTCATCTGCGACAAGACTATCTTAATCAAGCCGATATTGCTATTTTGTGTCTTCCAGATGATGCTGCACGCGAAACAGTTCATTGGCTTAAAAAAAATAAAAACATTAGGATTATTGATAGCTCGACAGCCCACCGTGTTGCACCAAACTGGGTTTACGGTTTTCCTGAAATGACAGCAGGACAAAGAAAGCGCATCCAAGCAGCACATTATGTAACCAATCCCGGATGCTACCCTACCGGTGCTATTAGTTTGATTCGACCACTCCGTGAAGCAGGACTGATAGACGCCTATTATCCCATCTCGATTAATGCAATCTCCGGCTATACCGGTGGTGGAAAACAGTTGATTTTACAAATGGAAAATCAATCTCAACAAAATATTCAGGAAAATTATTTTATCTATGGTCTTAATCTTGAACACAAACATGTGCCAGAAATAAAAATCTATGGACAAATCAATCAAACCCCACTTTTTATACCAAGTGTTGGTCGTTTCCCCCAGGGAATGATTGTGAATCTTCCTCTGCATCGCCATTTATTCACAAAATCAGCAAACTGTTCTGATTTGCGCGAAATTCTCGCAAACCATTACGATGGACAAAATACCATTTTAGTTGCATCACAAGAAGAAACTGCTTCACTTCAAAGACTTAATCCAGAGTGTTTAGGCAATAAAGATGATATGAAACTGTTCGTATTTGGAAATGATCGTGAAGGTATTTTTAATCTCAGCGCCATATTTGATAATTTAGGAAAAGGCGCATCAGCTGCGGCTATCCAAAACCTCGATTTAATGCTTTCAAGCGACTAAACCTCCCTAAACACATACTTTTATTCAACAACGCGATATGCCCCTTTCGTTGCTCGCCAGTGCGCAACCGCAAAACATAACACTGCTAGTGCCATACTTTGATGAATGAGCCCTAAACTTATCGGAACCTCGTGTAACAGTGTTAAGATACCCAAGAGTGCTTGAATAATAATCATAACACAGATAAAAAATGCACGACGAGAATGGGTTGAATGTGGAACATTTTTTTGTACATAGAAAGCATGCATAACTGCAATAATAAATAAAAAATAAGCAAAAAACCGATGAATAAATTGAACCATTAAGGAATTTTCGAATAAATTGAGCCAAACAGGACGATGCTGCAACAATCCATCAGGAATAATCTGCCCATCCATAAGAGGCCATGTATTATAAACTTTTCCAGCATGAAGCCCTGCAACCAAAGCTCCGAAATAAATCTCTATCAAGACGAAAATAACAAGCCAAGCCGCAAAATATTGCACCTTTTGATTTGCTGGTTTTTCTGAGTATTCTGCAAGTCCTCGAGATAAATAAGTAACAAAAACAATAACAAAACATGCCGTTATAAGATGAAATGCCAAACGATATTGGCTCACACTTGTTAAATCACTTTGCCCAATCCCTGAAGAAACCATCCACCAACCAATAAAACCTTGAAAGGCGATAAGAATAGGCACGACAATAAGCGGGAGTAAGATATTTTTTTCAACACGCTTAGTCGCCCAAAACCAAATGAGCCCCAATAAAGCGACAAGACCAACAAGACGCCCAAGAACACGATGCGCCCATTCCCACCAAAAAATGACCTTAAAAGCACTTAAGGTCATATCAGAATTAAGCAGCCTATATTGTGCGATCTGTTGATATTTTAAAAATTCCTCTTGCCATTGATCCACACCAATCGGTGGAATAACGCCGTGTATTGGCTTCCATTCGGTTATAGATAATCCTGATCCCGTCAAACGAGTAGCGCCACCCACTAAGACAATTGCTAAACAAAGCAATAAAATAGAATAAAGCCACATCTGTATTTGTTTTCTATTTTTCTTTTGCACAGGCGTTAAAATGCTATTGTTTAATCTCTTTACTGCCATCTCTGATTGCCCCACGCTTCTCTCCAACTACAATGTATTTTAAAATTTAAACATTAAATCTTTGTGTATTTTGTATGTACTATAACTTTAACAAAAAACAAACGTACCACTATAACATGCGATACATATTTCTTTTTTACGAAGTTTATGATGCAACAACGCGATAAACAGTCTTTGGAAAGGCGCTGACCATCCGCATCATCCATTCTTGTTCATTAAGAACAGTATTACAAATATAATAGTCTGTTAGCTCTGCAAATTGCTCAAATCCATATTTTGGTTCGCTTGTCATCTCTAGGATGATAAAGTCATATTCTTTTTTAAATTCTTGTAATATATAAGAAATGTCATTTGAAAAATCTTGTGCAGAAATAGCACTTGTTAACCCCTGAGGGAGAATATCGACTCCCGTATCATAATCACGGTAAATAACATCATGCAACTGGGCATTGCCCGTTAAAATATCACTCAGTCCGCGATGTAGACCAATGACTTTCTCTATTTGTTGACCAGAAATATCGACTAACAAAATTGTTTTGTTCTCTTTTGTGAGATGAAGTGAAAGCTTTGCCGCTGTCCGTGCAGCCTCTGGTCCAATGATTGAAATAATGGTTGAAGCACGCCATTTCAAAATATCAGATAATCCCTCTATCGTAATAAAAGCTTCAAGATTTTTCATTTCTTGAGAGACTAAAATACTCTCGTTCTTCTTAAGAGCATTTTCTTTTGATCTCAAATCCTCTTCTGAGAGTTGGTCTTTTTTGCTTTTAAAGCACGGATAAAATAACAATATTCCTAGCAAAAGAGTAAGGAAGCTGGCCAATGCACTCACAAAAATATTTTTCCCATAAAGTGCCATAAAAGAAATTGGTGCTAACGTTGTTGGCATAACCACGTGGATATTTGTATTTTGTAAGAGAAGAGGATCATCACTCAATCTCGGATATGAACCAATAATTTTTTCTCTTCGTTGAGCAGACTTGCTCATCGCTTTATTCTGTGCATCGACTGCTGCTTTTATTTTATTTTCAAACTCATTAAATATTTCATTCAAAGATTGGGATTGATCTTTTACAAAAAAGTTTATTCTTTTTTTGAGTTGTTTTTCTAATTCCGTTGCAATAGCCTCATCTGAATGAACTTGATAAACGATTTGTAAAATTTTATTTTTTAATTGATCAGAAACTGTCTCTAATTCTGCAGTCATTGCTTTAATTTGAGGATGTGTCCACCCCAATTGCGCCGCCATATGTGCTCTTTGCGTTTCCAAAAGATCACGTTTAGATTCCAGAGCAACAATTGCTGAATTACCTGCAATAAACGATAAAGACAATAAAGACTGTCCCTTTTCACGCATCATGTTAATCGTTGAATTTAAACTTGTTAAATGAAGACGCTTTAAAGTTGCTTCCGTTAATTGCATAGAAAGATCATGAAGCTCTGCTTGTTTTACACCATGTTGAATAAAAGAATCAACAGATGTACGAAATCCCTGTACGATATTAACGATTGCAGTATTATCATATTGTTTGTCTTCTAATTTATCATTTAACAAGAATTGTTTCTGTTTTATGATTGCTTGTGAAAATGCGGAAAACCAAGTTTCTAACCCACGTTGAGCTGCTTCAAGTGTCTCAGCTTCAAAAGTAAGATCGATAAAATCACCATGACGCGATAAACGGATATTTTCATGATTTTTTTTCTTATAAAAAGCACTTAAAGAAAAATGCGAATCATTGAAGAACATAGGCTGTGAAAACAAAAAGGCGATAACATTGTCTTGCTTTTTAATTGGTAACGGTTTTCCTACAGAATCAGATAATGAAAATATTAAAGTTGCTTGGTAACCACGGGGCTGGACAAAATAATACAACCAAATCAAAGATACACATAGCATTTGTAATAGCAAAACAATCAAAATGCTTCGCCATACGGTACGTACGAATAGTCTTTTATTACACTTAAGACTCATCTTTATCTTAACCAGCAAAATACTTTTTCATATTGTTTTATTAAGAGAAAGTAGTAACTATCCTCTTAACTTACTGTCATATTATTTTGAGATAAGAAAAACATAAAATTTAAGCACAAATGTTCAGCAGTAGCTTTAAAAAACTTGATTCATATTTTTTTGATGTTCTCTAATTGTTTTTTTGCTTCAGAAGTAATAACGGCTCTAATGGTAACAGACCCATCATCATGTCCTTCTTGCACTATTTCCGCAGAGTTTTCATAAAACCAATCGATAAGCGACATCTCATGAGGTTGTAAAAGATATTCAATGCTTTGCACCTCTCCAAAAATTCGCTTTTCAATGGCTCTTAATAATTGATCAAGTCCATCCCCCTTAAGTGCTGATACCATGAGAGCAGGATTTAATCGTGTTTTTGCGCTTGTTTGTAAAACATTCAATGCCTGCTCATCCAACATATCAATCTTATTCCAAACTTCCATGATATGCTCCATATCATCAATATCGATATCAAGACTTGAAAGCACTTCTAAAACATCTTGGGCATGTGCACGATGATCAAGATCTGACATATCTCTTACATGAAGAATGAGATCCGCTTCAACCACTTCTTCAAGGGTTGCTCTAAAAGCTGCAATCAAATTTGTTGGCAAGTTAGAAATAAACCCCACAGTATCAGACAAAAGAATAGTTTTTCCATGGGGAAGAACAACTTTACGCAAAGTCGGGTCAAGCGTTGCAAATAACATATTCTTTGCTAAAACATCTGCACCGCTTAAACGGTTAAAGAGAGTTGATTTTCCTGTATTCGTATATCCTACCAAAGCAACAACAGGATAAGATGTTTTTTTCCTTTTTGCTCTATGAAGTGCACGTGTTTTAATAACCGTTTCCAATTCGCGACGAATACGAATAATTTTCTCTTGTAAAAGACGCCTGTCTGCTTCAATTTGCGTTTCACCAGGTCCACCTAGGAAGCCACGCCCCCCCCGTTGTCTTTCCAAGTGCGTCCAACTACGCACAAGTCGTCCTTTTTGATAGGACAAATGCGCTAACTCTACTTGTAAAACTCCTTCTTTTGTTCGTGCACGATCCCCAAAAATTTCAAGAATCAAAGCCGTTTTATCGATAACTTTGCAATTCCATAATTTTTCTAAATTACGCTGCTGTACTGGCGTTAAAAAGTGATCTACAATCGCAAGCTCAATAGAATATTCATCTATATAACAGGTTAACGCATCTACTTTACCTTTTCCAAAGAGGGTCGCAGAGCGAGGCGTTGCAATATTAATCGTTTCATAATTAACAACTTCTAACCTTATAGCATGCGCTAACCCCAATGACTCTTTAACACGAGAAGATATAGAACACTCTCTCAAAGAGCTTTCACTTCTATTTTCTTGAAAAATCGGTATCAAAACAAGTGCGCGCACCTGTCCTTTATTCTGAGAAAACACCCCTCCTAATCTCTCATTTTCATTTATCATAGCAATTTAAGTACTTTTAAAATGGGATAAGAGGTCTATCTTAAAATGATATGTTTACTCAGGACTTTCACCCTCAAACATCTGTACAGGCTGCCCAGGCATAATCGTAGAAATAGCATGCTTATAAACCAATTGCGCGTGTCCATCTCGGCGCAAAAGAACGCAAAAGTTATCAAATGAAGTTACAATACCCGTGAGTTTAACGCCATTGACAAGAAAAATTGTAAGGGAAATTTTTTGCTTACGCACCGTATTTAAAAACACATCTTGCAGGTGTTGTGATCGCTCTACCATTATTCTTACACCTTCATCTCAATTGCATAAAATATTCGTGCATGCATATCGACTGAAAAATATCCAATTGTCAACGTAGAAGCTTCAAAATTTAGCAACAAACAACTGAAATTAGAGAAAAAACGGCTCTTTAAGGCAAGAATCAAGCGCAATTTACGAAAAGCGATATTAAATTAAAAATTTTTCCACGTTTACTTTTTTATGAGCTTATAATTCACAGACATACTTTTATACATTCTAAGCTACTACAGACTATACGTGATGATGAATCTGCTTCGTTTAGAATCAATAAAAGTAAGCGGACAACAATATTTATTAACGATCATCGCTATTAAAGAGAGGCATTCGCACCTTACTGTATATATAACCGCTATTAAATTATCCTTATTTCAAAGACTACCAGCTTATAAAGTTTTTATAAACACAAGTTGTAAACAGTATTTTTGTTTTTGTTAGATTCAAATAATAAATTGTTTTTACTATATTTTATAACATTTTTAAACAGGGTATAAGAAACTGCGTTAACTTTATCTTGATAAGTTTTTAAAATTTTTCCCTAAGCATATTCCTTTCTAAATAATTAACAGCTAGTATGTAGAAGTTATGTGGAAAAGGACGTATCCCTTTTCCGTCTGTAAGAGTACGAGGCGAGTATGGCACGCAGAACCAAATTGCAAACATTTGAAGTTGAAGTTGAAGAAGCCCTCACAAAAGCTATGAACTTTGATTTCGATGACACAGGATTTGAAACGATATCATCCAATAATTCTGAAAATATTGTTAATGTCGATGATCTGATTCAAAAAATTGCAAAGGCAGAAGAAGAATTTTTTGCTGAAAACGGTACTTCAACTTTTGTTTCTAATATTCATGATGAAGCTGTTATTGATAAATCCGTTGTTGAACAGCTTTTTGCTCCAAAACCTTCACCTGATATTTCAGGTGGAACCGTTCATAATACATTGTTATCTACAAAACTTCTTCCTGCAAATGATGATATAACAACCCCTGTAAATTTTGAACTATTAAAGCAGCGTTCTTCCTCTCGAGTCTACTGGTATACAACAGCGCTTAGTGCTTTATGGGCAACGGGAGGGGCTTTTATTGCGCATAAGCTCGCACCTACCGGACTCAGCTCCTTATCCAATATCAGCACTTTTGTTACATCCCCAACAGGACTCGCTGTAGCAGCAGGAACAGCAATTCCTATCCTTATATCTTGGGGCGTTGCTCAATTAACGAAACGTTCAAACGACTTGCATAATATTGCTCTTCTTATGACAAATGCTGCACAACGCCTTAGTGAGCCACAACATTTATCTGAAAAACAAGCTATTGCTATAGGGCAAACCATTCGTGAAGAAGTAGCGGCAATGAACGAAGGTATTGAACGTACCCTCGGACGTGCTGTCGAACTTGAAGCAATCATACAAGGTGAAGTTCACAACCTAGAACAAGCCTATGCTGAAAATGAATTACGCATTCACACATTAATCAAAGAATTGAGTAATGAACGCATAGCCATTTTGAATCACGCAGATCGCGTACAATCAACAATTAAAGGAACCCAAGAACAACTGAGTGATGAATTTGGTTTGGTTACCTCTAAAATTGTAACCAATGTTGAAAAGCTTGCACAAACCCTTTCTCAAACTTTACAAAAACAAGGTGAAGACCTTGTTGAAAAACTTTCCTATGCCGGTGATGGCGTAACAAATCAGCTTGTTGAAAAATTTAATGAAACAACAACACAAATTCAGCAAAAAAACACAGAATTTTTTCATGAGTTAGGAAAAAACTTCGATGGTTTTGCAAAACGATTTGATCATAATGAAAAACAAATAGAAAAAACCTTTAATGAAACAGCTGAAAAAGCGGAAGTACATGTTGCTAAAATTGCAACACATATACAAGCAGTAACAGACCAAACTTTGCACGCTGTCGATGAAAAGTTTAAAGCTTTGGATAAAGCTCTTATTGATCGTAATAATCAATCTCTACAGAATTTTGATGAGAAAATCTTAAAGCTCGACGACCAAGCACATAAACTCTCTTCTAAATTTGATAACGTAACCTCGCAAGCAATTGGAGCCTTTGAACAACGTTTAGCAACTGTTGATCTTTCTCTTAAAGAACATAGTGACTCCATCATTGATTCCTTTATAGAACGCAGTCAGGCTTTAGAGGATAATGCTGAAAAACTTGGTAACTTCTTGGAATCTCATGTCTTGAAAATAAATGAAAACCTCCAAGAAAAAACAGCAGACATTACCCATGCATTTACAAATGGACGTGAAGCTATTCTTTCTGCAATTGATAAAAGTAAAGAAAGTCTGAAAGAAGAAATTCAATATGTCGACAATGCCATTGTTAATATCATACAAGAACGTTCACAAGATTTTAAAGTACAACTTTCTGATCAACGAGCTCTTATGGCAGATATGCTCGATAACGAGAAGAATAAAATTGCGGATACATTAAAAAATCAAATTGATGTCTTGTTCCAAAATACTTCTCACATTGAAAAAGTTTTGGCTAACAATGTTCAAGTCGTTGATAAACAAGCTGAGAATCATATTACAAACATCATTCAATGCACTGAAAAACTACAAAATGTCATTGTACAAAGCTGCAATACAACCCAAGATGCTTTAGAAGCACAAGCGAGAAATATTGATATCCGTGCCGATGCTCTGCGTGACTCTTTAGCGATTAATAGTTTTTCTCTCAATGAAGTTCTTGCCGATCAAGCACGCACACTTGAGCAACGGATGGAAACAATCCATAACCTCATTGCAAAAAGTGATATACGTGTCGATGTTGCATTGAAACAACAAATAGATTTAGTTGAGAGTGCAATTGTCGCCAATAATAAGAACATTACTGAAACGGTTCAAGATCATATCAAAAACCTTGAAAGCCATGCCGAAATTTTAAAGAATACTCTCTCTCAATCGAGTGGTGTTTTCTTTGAAACCCTTGAAACGCGTATGGAATCATTCGATACAGATCTAGAAGATCGTGCACACAAAATTTTTGAACGGACAACAGCGCTAGAGGAAACATTATCTGAAAAATTTAGCCAAATCTGTGAAGCCATTGATATGCAAACATCTGTTATTGAGAAACGTTCTGACACGTTAAAAACGTCTCTCATGATTAATAATGAGCAAAGTCAGATAATTCAACAAGCGCTGGAAAGCAGTGTTGACAATATGCGTGTAACCTTAGAAGACTCTGTTAATACAGTTACAGATAACCTGCATAATAAGATTATAAAAGCTTCTGATATTCTTTCTTCTACGAGTGAACAAATTCTTTCATCTGTTACAAATGTCACTGCACAAGCAGAAAATATTCTCTCAGAATCAGGCAATCGTATTGTATCAAATGTCAAAAAAACTGTTTATGATACCAGTGAAAAAGTTCTGTCCGTTCTGTCTGAACAAACAGCGCATACTGTCGAAGCTTTCGCAACAGCCAGTCATAATGCACAAGCATTATTGAATGAAACTATTCACACATCAACAACAGCAATAGAGCAAGTTCTTAATGAACGCTGTAATGTTCTTCATCACTCTATGCAAAATTTAAAAAATAATTTAGGATATCAGCTCTCTGATGTAACGAGCCGTCTGGAAGATGCAGAAAATCAAACAGCAACACAAATTTCAAAACATGTTGGAAAAATAACAGAGCTGACAAATCACTTAAATCAAGCAGCGCAAAATACGACAGAATCAATAGATTCTTTAACACAGCATATCGGTAAACAACTCTCTCTCTCCACACAAGAAGCTGAACAAAGAATTTATGCACATAATGAATTTTTAGTGAATAGCTTAACCAAAGCTAACTCTGAAACACTTCAAACAATAACGGTTATGAAGGAAGACCTTGTTAATAATGTCTCATCCATCTTAACACAGTTGAATCAATCAATTTACAATTTTCATGAAAATAGTAATGTTTTATTATCGGCTGTTCAAAATATTGATGGTCAGTTTAATGAGAGTACGAATAATTTTTTCCGCAACACGGACCAAGTAGTAGAGCATTTGTCAGCCTCAAATCAAGCGCTCAATAATAATGTTGAAATTCTGCAAGGACTTTCAAAGAGTACCTTTGAACAAATTAATCATATAACGAGCAGTTTTGGTGAACATGCAAAAACACTTTCCCAAACTATTCATGTTCTTGAACAGTCTGAAAATTCACTTAGTGCAACACTTGAAGAAAAACATAATACGCTTTCTGTATTAAGCGATGCTCTTGTCTCAAAGTCTCATGAAATTAATCAAATGATTGGGCATTATGAAAAAATCTTCAACTTAGCACTTGAACGCTCTGATAAGAATGCGCGTAACTCCACAAATTCATTCCAGCAATCACTTAATAGGCTTGTTAGTGAAGCATCGACGCGTTTTTCAGAAGCAGCGGAAAACATACGTCGCTCCGCTGATGAAGTTCGTTTAGAGCTTTCAAAGATTAATAATGATATAAATGAAAATGTTAAGAAACTTCCAGAAAAGACAAAAGAAACAACACAAACAATTCGCACAGCTTTGAATGAACAGATTACAGCGTTACAAGATCTAGTCAGTGTTATACAAAATGAGCAAAAGGGAGCAAAAGAACAGCTGATATCGGCATTTCCTACATCATCAATGTTTAATCAAAGAGGTGACAATTCCACTGAGTCCGTTAAAAAGATCGTACCACCTAAGCCTATTTTGCAACAAGATCAAAGCAAAAAAAGACCAAATAAATGGGTATCTAATCTCTTAGAAAGAGCTTCACGTGAAGAAACATTTTATGATGCTCCCCCTAGTGATGATGTTTTAATATCAGTGCAAACAAAACCATCTCCTGCAGACAGCTCTCTTAACTCATTAGCTTCTGGTATAGTGCAAGCTATTAATCACAATGCCATTGTTGAGCTATGGGATCATTATCAACGTGGACAGAAAAACATCGTAACAGAACGCCTTTATACCTTAAATGGGAAAAAAATATTTGAAATGATTAAGAGAAAATATATAAGCGATTTTGAGTTTAAACGTTCAGTGAATCAATATGTTACAGATTTCGAAAAGCTCTTACGTGATATATCGCGCAATTCTGGTTCTTCCAACTCAGTTCGCAAATATCTGATATCAGATACCGGAAAAGTTTATACTATGCTTGCTCATGCAAGCAGTCGAATCCAATAAAAAAATAAGAAAAGTGGAAAAAATATCTTTTTCCACTTTTTCTCTCACCAGTTGTTTTAATGGCTCATCATAGAGTACTTTTCTTTCAACTATAGCTTTATACTTCAAAGGCTGGGATAATTGGCATGCGGTTTTCTTTGATATCCTAAGCAATAACCTAAAGAAGCGTAATGACTTATCAAACAACATATCATTCTAAGAATGATAAACAACACAACTTCCAGTCTCCTTTAAAATAGCTGAATAAACAATTTATAAATTACAAATTGTTATTTAAAATTTCTTCTACCTCCGTATAAAACTTTAAATAAAATATATACTTTATAAAAAACGGATGAAATTAATCGAAAACGCTCTTCTGTTCTTTCCTTGTTTTGTAAACATTGTAAAAATAGTGGCTTGATAATGTAATCGTTAGAAAATATTTTATTTTTTTGTAAACTGATCAATTTTTACGAGTTTTATTAAGGAGAGAAAAACAAATGTGCTGCTATCAATGAAATTATTCATGCATACAAACAAAAAAGAATCATCAAACTGGTTTTACGATCCAGAAGAATTTGCTCATACTCATGCATTTTGATATTCAGAGAAATGAGGATCTATTAGTGGACAAAACCTTATCGTAGATGAAACATCTCATATACACATAAGCTAACTTGGATATCATAAAAATGTCTAGAGAACGAAATAGTGATTTCAGTTCACCAAAAGCTGAACTTGACAGTGCCGCACTTTTTTATCACCAACACCCAAAACCTGGAAAATTGGAAATACAAGCAACAAAACCTCTTGATAATCAACGTGATTTAGCTCTTGCTTATTCTCCAGGCGTTGCAGCACCATGTCTTGCGATTCATGAAGATCCCAATCTTGCTGCTCAATATACCTCCCGTGCTAACTTAGTCGCTGTTATATCCAATGGAACTGCTGTTCTTGGTTTAGGAAACATTGGTCCACTCGCTTCAAAGCCAGTTATGGAAGGCAAAGCCGTTTTATTCAAAAAATTTGCGAATATTGATGTTTTTGATATTGAAATTGATGCATCCGATATAGAACAAATGGTACAAACAATATCGACCTTAGAACCTACATTTGGTGGTATTAATCTTGAAGACATTAAGGCCCCTGAATGTTTTGACATCGAAGAAAAACTTCGTGCTAAAATGAATATTCCAGTTTTTCATGATGACCAACATGGAACTGCCATTATTGTTTCTGCGGCTGTATTAAATGCCTTAAATCTTTCAGGAAAAAAAATTGAAAATGCAAAAATAGTTACCTCAGGTGCAGGTGCTGCTGCCTTAGCTTGTCTTAATCTTTTAGTTCGTCTTGGAGCGAAAGTTGAAAATATTTGGCTTAGTGACTTAGAGGGGGTTGTTTATGAAGGTCGCAAGACCCTTATGGATCGTTGGAAAATCAATTACGCACAAAAAACGGACGCACGAACTTTATCTGATATTATTGATGATGCGGATATTTTTCTAGGTCTATCGGCAGGTGGTGTTTTAAAGCCTGAATATCTTAAAAGAATGGCTCAAAATCCACTCATTTTAGCGCTGGCTAATCCAGTACCAGAAATTATGCCTGAAGAAGCACGCTCTATACGACCAGATGCAATGATCTGCACAGGACGCTCTGATTATCCTAATCAAGTTAATAATGTCCTTTGTTTTCCCTATATCTTCCGTGGTGCATTAGATGTAGGTGCTAGCGCAATTAATGAAGAAATGAAAATGGCCGCTGTTCATGCGATTGCTGCCCTTGCACGTGAAGAAACTTCAGATGTTGCAGCACGTGCATACTCAAAAGAACCACCCAATTTTGGACCAGACTATCTGATCCCCTCTCCTTTTGATCCGCGTTTAATACTGCGTATTGCTCCCGCTGTTGCTAAAGCAGCAATGGCAACTGGTGTCGCCATTCGTCCCATTAAAGATATGGAAGCCTACTATGATATCCTCAATCGATTTGTCTTTCTTTCTGGTTTAACAATGAAACCTGTTTTTGCTGCAGCAAAAACAGCAAAACGTAAACGTGTCATCTACGCCAATGGTGAAGATGAACGCGTCCTTCGTGCAGCACAAGTTGTCATTGAAGAACAAACAGCAACGCCCATCCTTATCGGCCGTCCACATGTCGTAGAAGCAAGATTAAAACGCTTTGGTTTAAGAATTCGTCCTGGCATAGATTTTGAATTAACAAACCCTGAAGATGATCCACGTTTTCGTGATTATGTTAATTTATTTTTTCATTATACAGGAAGGCGTGGTGTTACGCCTGAAATGGCAAAAACAGTCGTGAGAACCTCAACAACGGCTATTGCTGCCCTTGCCGTCATGCGTGAAGAAGCAGATGCAATGATTTGCGGCTTAGAAGGACGTTTTGAACGTCAACTTGAATTGATTGAACAAATTATCGGTCTTGATCCTAATGTTCACCGTTTTTCTGCTATGAGTTTGCTTATCTCTCAACAACGTACTCTTTTCCTCACAGATACTTACGTCAATGAAAATCCTTCTGCAGAAGAAATCGCTGAAATGACTGTATTGGCAGCTCAAGAAGTTGAAGCATTTGGAATAACACCAAAAGCAGCTTTATTATCACACTCAAACTTTGGTTCTAAAAACACAGAAAGTGCACGTAAAATGCGACGTGCAACAGAAATTCTTGCCAAATTACACCCTAATTTAGAAGCGGATGGTGAAATGCATGGTGATGCTGCTCTTTCCAAAGTTTTTCGTGATCGTGTTTTTCCTGATTCTCGTCTTAAAAGTGAAGCTAATTTGCTTGTCTTTCCAACACTTGATTCAGCCAATATCACACTCAACACTGTTAAAAGCCTCACAAATGCACTCCATGTGGGTCCTATTTTAATCGGGGCAGCACGTCCCGCCCATATCTTAACACCTTCAGTAACTTCACGGGGAGTTGTTAATATAACAGCCCTTGCTGTCCTTGCGGCCAATAGAAAAAATATACTCGTAAAATAAATGCGCAATAAAATTTCGAAGTTTTTTAAATATTAAGATATAGTATTTCATGTACTGTAAACCTCTTTTCTCTATAGGAAAGACAGCTATATTCTGGATTAAGCCTTTTTTTTTAAGAAAAAAAAGGCTAGAAGAATGATATTAAATGTATTTTGAATTTACTAACTCTATAATAAGGAACCCGTACATTGCCTTCCACATTTGATAAAGTTGCTGATATCATTGCAGAAATCAGTGAAATTGATCGCAATACAATTACACCTGAAAGTCATACAATTGACGATCTAGGAATCGACAGTCTTGATTTTCTTGATATTGTTTTCGCTATTGATAAAGCTTTCGGAATAAAAGTCCCTCTAGAACAATGGACACAAGAAGTCAACGAAGGTGCCGTTGCAACAGAAGAATACTTTGTGCTTAAAAACCTTTGTGCAAAAATTGATGATCTCGTTGCCTTAAAACAGGCAGATTAATTTTCATCATGCATAATCAATCTGTATTCATCACTGGTATAGGACTCATAAGCTCTCTGGGGGAAGGAACTGATCAGCATTGGAATCTCTTAAATGATCCAATCCATACACCAAACCTAGATTGTACAACTTTTTCACCCTACACGGTTCATAAATTGCCTGAAATTGATTGGAGTTTACAAATTCCTAAAAAAAGTGATCAACGGCAAATGGGAACATGGCAGCGTCTTGGTACCTATGCAGCTGGTCTTGCTCTTGATGATGCCGGCATGAAAAATAATGAACAATTCACTTCAACAATGGATATGATCGTAGCAGCAAGTGGAGGAGAGCGTGATATTACTGTTGATACACAGATTCTTTCTAAAGCGCGCACAGTTGCCGATCATGCCTCTATGTTAAATGTTGCTCTTTCAACCGAACTTCGTCCAACATTATTTTTGGCACAACTTTCAAACCTTTTGGCAGGAAACATTTCAATTGTTCATAAAGTCACTGGATCATCTCGTACATTTATGGGAGAAGAAGGCAGTGGGCTTTCTGCACTTCAAATTGCTGTAGCTCGTATTAAATCAGGTCAAAGTACCCATGCTCTTGTAGGAAGTTCCTATAATGCACAAAGTTATGATATGTTATTGGCGCATGAGCTTGGTGGTCTTTTAACCCATAGTGGATGGAGCCCAGTGTGGGATCGTGAAATCCACCCTGGCGGCGGTATCATAGCCGGTTCTGGTGGTATCTTCCTAGTTCTTGAAAGTGAAGAACATGCAAAAAAACGCAACGCCCGTGTTTATGCTGAAATTAGCCAAATTATTACAGACCAAACAGATAGAACCAAAATTCCACTTAGAGAGTCAATCGCAATAATGTTAAAAACTGCAGGCGCTAAATCTACCTTAGCCATTTCAGCAGCCTCAGGAGCTCACGAAGCAACAAAAGCAGAACAAAATGCTCTTGATAATGCTGATCTATCTTACCGTGGCATTACAACATTATTTGGGTATATGCGGGAAGCACAATTTCCTCTAGCTCTAGCTCTTGCAGCACTTTCAATTGAAAAAAAACACAGTTTTCCAGCATTAAGTTCTCATGAAAAACCTTTTGCTAAAGAAGTACGTGAAATATTTGTTACAACTATTGGTATAAAAAGAGCTGAAGGTGTCGTACGTCTTACAGCTGTTTGAAGGGGAATTTCTATAATGAAATATCATGATCATTTTGGGCGTCCACTTGTAGCAATAACTGGGGCAGGTATTGTCACATCACTGGGACAAGGGAAACATGAAAATTGGCAAAAATTAACAAGCGGTGTAAGCGGTATCCACAAAATAACGCGTTTTCCCGTTGAGGGATTAAATACATATATTGCTGGAACAATTGATTTTCTAAAAGAAAGTACACTTGGTGCTTCAGCTCTCTCTGAGAAGCTTGCACATCTTTCTGCTGAAGAAGCTTTGGAACAAGCTGCTGTTGATAAAAAAAAATTTAATGGACCACTCTTTCTAGCTGCTCCTCCTGTTGAACTTGAATGGACCGCACGTTTTAGTCTTGATCAAGAGGAAGAATTCAATAATGAACCTTCTTATGCACATCTTCTTAAAGTCTGTAAGGATAAACTCCATGAAACGCTTTTTGAAGCCACACAATTTGGTGCAATTGCAGAAAAACTTCAAAAAACATTTGGCACAAAAGGACTTCCTGTTACACTTTCCACTGCTTGTGCATCTGGTGCAACAGCAATTCAATTAGGAGTTGAGTCTATTAGACGGGGAGAGACAAATCGAGCTCTCATAATTGCGACAGATGGATCAGTTTCAGCAGAATCTCTCATCCGTTTTTCGTTACTATCTGCTCTTTCAACCCAAAATGATCCTGCTGAAAAAGCAGCAAAACCCTTTAGCCGTGATCGGGATGGATTTGTTATGGCAGAAGGCTCAGGTGCTTTTGTTCTTGAATCTCTTCAAAGCGCATTAAACCGTAATGCTACAGTTTTAGGAATTTTAGCTGGCTGTGGAGAAACAGCCGATGATTTTCACCGTACACGTTCAAAACCCGATGCATCACCAGCAATTGAATCCGTTCGCAAAGCTTTAGACGATGCACAAATAACCATCAATGAAATTGATTATATTAATGCACATGGAACTTCAACACCTGAAAATGAGAAAATGGAATATCTTGCATTATCAACAGTATTCGGTGATCTTTTAGAGCATATTCCAGTCTCTTCTAATAAATCAATGATTGGGCATACATTAACTGCTGCTGGTGCAATAGAAGCGGTTTTTTCGCTTTTAACCATTCAATCGGGGATACTTCCACCTACAATAAATTATGATAATCCTGACCCTGCTATCCCTTTAGATGTTGTTCCTCATCATAGCCGTAAAGCCTGTGTCAATGCGGTTTTATCCAACTCATTTGGATTTGGTGGTCAAAATATGAGTCTTGTCATCACTGCATATAAAGGATAATCCTTTAATAATAAAATTTTATAAAGCTAACCTAATAACATATTTAAGGGGATGGTAATGCGTGCACTGCAACTCTTCGATGATCGTCGGCTTGAAATCACCAATATTTCCCCGCCATCTTCACCTAGTCTAGGTGAAGTAACTGTGCGAATAAAAGCCGTTGCTCTTAATCATATTGATGTATGGGGATGGCGTGGCATGGCTTTTGCGAAAAGAAAAATGCCACTCATCATTGGTGCAGAAGCCTCTGGTGAGGTTATACAAATAGGAGATGGCGTTGAACATCTCCAACTTGGACAAATTGTCTCAATTTATGGTGCACAAACCTGCGGAGTATGCCAAGCTTGTCATGAAGGACGGGATAATCTTTGCAGTCATGTAAAGGGAGTCTATGGTTTTCACCTTGATGGATTTGCGTGTGAGCTTGTCAATTTGCCAGCACGTTTATTAGTTCCATCACCTCCCCAATGTGATGAATTGCAGGCAGCAGTTGCTCCAATTACTTTTGGTACCGTAGAACATATGCTTTTCGATAACGCAAAATTACAAGCAGGAGAAACAATCCTGATACAGGCTGGTGGTTCAGGTATTGGCTCTGCAGCCATTCAACTTGCAAAACACATGGGCTGTACAGTTATCACAACTGTAGGTTCAGATGAAAAAATTGCAAAAGCACACTCTCTTGGAGCAGATCATGTGATTAATTATCGTAAAGATCGTTTTGAAGGTGTGGTGCGTAAATTAACCCAAAAAAAAGGTGTTGACGTTGTTTTTGAGCATGTTGGTGTAAATACATGGAACGGTTCTCTGTTATGTATGAAAAAAGGAGCACGCTTAGTGACTTGCGGTTCAACCTCTGGTGTTTCAGCACCAATAAATCTCATGCAATTATTCCAACAACAACTTAAGATATTCGGTTCATTTGGCTGCCGTATGGAAAATATGAAAAATGCCATGCAAAAAATGGCACAAAAAAACGTACACCCTGTTATTGATACAATTGTTGGGCTTGATGAAATTGATACAGCTTTAAAACGAATGGAAAGCCGTGATATTTTTGGTAAAATTATCCTTACAATCGATTAAATCATGATAAAGCTTTCTCTTAAAAATCTCATATATCTTATTAAAATTATAGCTAAAAAAATATCCTATTTGTTATGGGCTTATCTGCTCTTTGGTTCTTTATTTATTCTAAAATGCTTTCCTGCCAAAATGGGAATCTCTTTTTTTTCTTGGTTGGCAAAAAAAATTGGTCCTCTTTTACATCGTCATCAAATCACACTTGCAAATCTTAGGAGTGCATATCCAGAAAAAACAGAGCAAGAACTCCATGCGATTGCAATAGAAATGTGGGAAAATATAGGACGTTTCTTAGCCGAATATATTTTTCTTGATAAAATTTTTGATTTTGATCCTCATGCGGACGAGCCAGGTTTCATTGAGGTTCAAGGCGTTGAAATATTTGAGCGATTAAAAAATGAAAAAAAACCACATATTTTTTTCACTGCGCATACTGGTAATTTTGAACTTCTGCCTATTTGTGCACAAAGTTTTGATCTTAATGTTACAGTATTATTTAGACCTCCCAATAATCCCTATGTTGCCAAACGAGTCCTTAAAGCACGGCAAACTTCTATGGGACATCTTGTTCCCTCCAAGGCCGGTGCAGCATGGGCATTAGCAGCCAAATTAGAAGAAGGTGAAAATGTTGGTATGCTCGTTGATCAAAAATTTCGCCGCGGTATCATGGGAACATTTTTTAACAGACCTCTTAAAACAAATCCCTTAATTATAAAACTTGCTCGACAATATGACTGTGATATTTATCCAGCACGTTGTATTCGTTTGCCTAATGGACGTCATCGTTTAGAGTTATATGAACATGTAGAACTTCCACGTGATGAAAAAAATGATATCGATATAGCTGCTTCTACGCAAAAATTAAATGATATTGTTGAATCTTGGGTCCGTGAATATCCTGGACAATGGATGTGGTTACATAGACGTTGGGACATCTAACATAAGGCTCTATTGCTTACAAAGGAAGTACAAATGTTAGCTTCCAAAGATATAAAAAATCTCACAGCAATTATAACTGCATTACGAAATTCTGATAGTGGTTGTATCTAGCATAAAAAACAACAATTCCTCCACAAGCATACTCGCAAAAGTAAAACAAATCCAGCCAGCAAACCAAGAGGCACTTTCTGTACAAGAATCAGCAGCTAAAATAGGTTTTGATTGGCAAAAAAGTGATAAAGTTTTTGAAAAAATAGAAGAAGGACTCGAAGAGCTCAAAGAAGCCATCAAAAATAAAAAAAATTAAAGATCGAAGAAGAGTTTGGAGATCTCTACTTTATTCTCCTTAATCTCGCACGCCATTTAGCGATTGATTCACAAAAAGCATTAAAAAAACGAATATAAAATTTCGAAATCGTTTCGCCTATATTGAAGAAAAGCTATCCACTCAATCTAAAAAACTCACTGACGCATCCTTGAATGAAATGGAAGCACTTTGACAGCACGCTAAAAATGAACGATAAAAAATTTTAGATTTCTTCTACCTCAAAGAACAAGCTCCCCTAAAATTACTAAATTATAATTTAGCTCAGCTCAATTTGTTTTATATTGATCCTGCGTAGCAGGACGAAGTTCCACCGATTCGCCACACCCACATGCTGAAACTTGATTAGGATTTTTAAAGACAAAACCAGCACGAAGCGTTGTCACTTCATAATCCATCTGCGTCCCTAATAAAAATAATACCGCATCATGTGCTACAAAAACACGGGCACCATTCACTTCAACAACATCCGCATCTATCCCCTCTTCTTTGACAAGAGTAATTGTATATTCCATCCCTGCACAACCACCTTTTTTGATACCAACAAGAATACCCTGTGCATCTTTTGCATCCATAATCGCTTTAACACGATTTACTGCTGCTTCCGTCAAATTTATTACCGAAAAACGGCTCATCGTTTACTCTTTTCTTAGTTCAATAGACACTTTGAAAGTTTTTCCTCTATAATATTCTATCTGGTATTTTAGAAAAAATACAACAAAACATAAATTAAAGCATTCTGTCCTTGTTTATCTGGATAAAAACGCATACCCATAAAATGAGATTTGTGATTATATAATCCAGAACTTACAATTTTTTGTCCACATAAGTGCAAAATACCTCGTCTATAAAAACTCTAGACAAAGGAAAACGTTTCAATACCATACATTCACTCCTCTCCTTTTGAAAATCTTTATCTTTTTAGAAAAGTAACGATTAGATAAGGAAAAAATATACCTCCCGCACTCATTTGCTCCCCTCCTTCTCCAATTCATACCCCTTCACAATCTACGAAAGTAATTAAATGCATACATCTATTAACTATAGAGCTAAAAATTTAATGATCACAAAGAATTTTACAGATTCGTTACGTATCTTGAATTAACAACAAAATATTGATGTCCAAAATTTTTACTTTTAAAAGCTCTCAGTGCAAGAGCATTTTAGATTTTATTCTGTTTATTTTTTCTCTTGCCTTTAAAGAAACAGTCATTTAATCATTCTACACGAACTCGGAGCGTAGCGCAGCTTGGTAGCGCACTTGACTGGGGGTCAAGGGGTCGTGGGTTCAAATCCCGCCGCTCCGACCATTTTTTAAACACTATAAAATAAAAAATAAGCTTACTTAAAAAGTGAATTATTATGCATTTCAATTGCACATACATAAATTTTTTCTTCAACGTAAAATAATGTGCAATAATATTTTATCATAAATTCGAGATAAGCTGTTTTATTAAAATAAGCTTCGTTCTTAAGAGAACACACACGAAACGCGAGACCTTTTGCCTCGCGTTTTTTATTCTTCAGAAAAATTTATAATTATTCGGTCTCATATTTTCTAAATTTTCTTTACACGATAATGTCGCTGTTATCATTTTTTGTAATGGATGGTGATATCTGTACGGTTATCTTTTTGGGTTTTAATTCAGCTGGCATTTCCCTTTTAAGCTGAATATGAAGAAGCCCATCTCCAAGTTCTGCTCCAATAACCTTAACATGATCAGCCAAATGAAAACGCCGTTCAAAAGCACGCGAAGCAATACCTCGATAAAGGAATTCTCGCTCTTCATCATCATTTTCAGACTTTCTATCTCCCTTAACGATCAGCTGGTTACAATGCGTTTCAATATCAATTTCATCTTGAGAAAAACCAGCAACAGCCATAGAAATTCTATAAGAATCTTCAGATAAACGCTCGATATTATAAGGGGGATAAGAAGAAACTTCATCTGGTTGTGTTCTAGAATCAAACCAGTTAAAAAGATGATCAAAACCTACTGTGGAACGATAAAATGGTGAAAAATCTACTTGACGCATAATATTGCCCTCCTCTAGAGCGACTATAATTTATAATTAATTCACAAAGTTCCCAAATGGCAAACTTACTTGTGAATCTGCGGTCCCATCATGGCAACCGGTACTATATTATCTGGTAATCGTTTTTCTTTATTTCAACTCTTTGGGACCTAAATTGATAAAAACTATCTAAAAAATAATATACCCCTTTTTAAATCATTTTTCTTCATTACATAAATGTTAAAGCACTAAGCAGCAAATACACTGTAAAGGATTTCAATTGGAAACACCTCTTTATCCCATAGACTGGGGTTCCACTCTTCCTAATATCCATCATGGTACTCTTAAAATAGCAATAGATCACGAAATTCGTTTTGCGATAACATATCCTGAGGTGGAAAAATCTAAGGGAACAATTGTTATTCTCAAAAGCTACGCAAATGCTTTAGAAAAATATTTTTTATTAATAAATGAAATTTCTAAACGCGGTTTTCATACCGCAATATTTGACTGGTTTGATCAAGAAAAAACATCCTTCAAGATAAGAAAAAAAAGCCGACATAATTATTTTGATATAAATAATGATATTAATGACTTATATAAATTTCTTAAAAATATTGTTTATCCTAATTGTCCGCCTCCTTACTCTATGCTCGCCTATGGCATAGGTGGATTGATAGCACTTAGCGGATTAGATCTCATTCATCATCAGTTTAATAGATTGCTTTGTGTTTCTCCCCTTTTTGCGCCATTAGGCAATAAAACGAATGGTTTTCAACATAAACTAACACAATTTCTTTCTGATATAGGTCTTGGCTTTATACCAGCGAAAGATGGGAAAAAATTAAACAAAACAAAACAAAACAATATACAATTGGGACACATGCATAAAGTGCCGTTCCCTTCAATTAAGCCCCCAACATCCCAATGGATGGCATCGGTATTTAATGCGATTGATTCTGTGAAGAAAAATGTACTTCACGGAGATTTACGAATCCCAACACTCTTTATTCTTGCCAATCAAAACAATATTGCAAACAACATTGAAGTGCGGCAATTATGCCAACACACACGTCTGACAGAAAGTATTACTATTACAGGCGCTGAACTGGATACAATTATGGTTAACGAAGATTATAAAAAGCAATTTTTGGCAGCATTTGATGCATTTATTCCTGATAATGTATCTGTAAAATCACACTAAACCTTAATTTCCGCTCCGCCCCATCAAAAAAGATTTTTTCTACACGCGTTGGATCTACAAACACTTTTTAATATAATAGATTTTACTTTCCAACCGTTCATATGATTCGTTTTCTAGACTCTACAGACAAGCCATGACCTAAATATTCACCACGCATTCTAATAAAAAACGAATATACAAAGTATATTATTACATTAAACAAAATTTATTTTTTATCATAAAAAATAACTTAATAAAAAACTATTTATATAAATAAAGATATTTTTATAATTAATAAAAATAAAGATAATATATCTATCTTAATATTGCATGATACATATTTATAAATAAAACATCAAAATGCTATTTTTGATCTATTATTAAGTGCTAATTTAATATTATATTTAGAAATAATAATAGTTTTCATCCAGTTAAGGAAAAAACTGAAAATAAAGCGCATTTATAATATTTATTACAAATCTCTATAAAACAATAACTATAAAATTTCTATTTCTTAGAAGGACTTTTTTAAAACAATAAATTAACATAATATTCTTCTAATTTCTTGATATAGGTAGTCCCTACAATAACCGTTTTTATAAGTTTTTTAATGGAATTCTGATAATAATCAGCAAATTTAAAAAAAAGATAGCAATGAATCATCTTAAAAATTTTAGAGCTCCCCTTCTTTTTGCAAAATCACATAGATTTCGAATTTAACCAACTCACAACGAATATGCTGTATTCTGAATAAGAATGTAGAAATTAACCATTTTGCCATTCATTTCAATTATGAGCATTTTACCATCTTTTTTATAAATACTCTATATTGTATAATTGATGCGGCAAAACTCTGACAAATGGAGCCATTGGAACATAATCATGAAACGAATCCTGCTCGCAGAAGATGATAACGATATGCGTCGCTTTCTCGTAAAAGCCTTAGAACGTGCAGGCTACGAAGTCGCCGATTTCGATAATGGTATTAGCGCGTATGAACGTTTACAAGAAGAGCCATTTTCCCTTCTCCTAACTGATATTGTGATGCCAGAGATGGACGGAATCGAACTCGCGCGACGTGCTACTGAGATTGACCCTGATTTACGAGTAATGTTCATTACAGGTTTTGCAGCGGTAGCACTCAATTCAAATAGTGATACCCCTCCCGATGCAAAGGTTCTCTCTAAGCCATTTCACTTACGTGAACTCGTCAATGAGGTTGAAAAGATCCTTATCGCTGCTTAAAAAAATATTTTTTTAAGTTATTTGCATCTGTTGTAAAGAAAAAACAAAATTAGGCATTGACGTTTGTCATTCTGTATGGTGTATGCAAAATCAATGAATGGGCGTGTAGCTCAGCGGGAGAGCACTACGTTGACATCGTAGGGGTCACAGGTTCAATCCCTGTCACGCCCACCATTCAACTTTATAGTATAAATAAATTATTGAGTTATCCTATTCTTCCAAGGTACGAGATGCGTAAATAAAGGTTCGGGAATAAGATTTTCCCACATGCCTCTACAAAGGGCATACTTTACGGACTGTTTCTAATATTTTTTTTGCGTTCTGATGACGCCTCTTGGGAGAGTCCATCTAAAAGTATCAGAAACGTGACACCAGTCTCATTTTGCCACAGATTAGAAGTTTGATTTTAAAATTCTTTCAACAAACATAGGGCTTCTGTTCTGAAAAATAGTGTTTATTTCCTGATCTATCCCCTGTTTTTCTTAATTCTTTCATGTCTGTTGGTACATACTTGTTATCCAAACAGTTAGATATAACAAAAGTCACTTCGATAAATATAAAACACTTAGTCTTAGAGCTGTATTTTAATTTTACCAATCACATATTATAATAAAGTATTTAAAAGAGTAAAAAAGCACGATGCCCGTTGATGGTAAACTTGTGCTCGCCAAACGGGGTGAAGGCAAAGCCATTACTGGTGAAACACTCCCTATTGTTGTCAT